>NZ_JBSFHA010000004.1:245492-254276 GCF_053596855.1 Streptomyces sp. NPDC001617 | reverse complement strand
GCGCGACGAGGACGCGGTGCTGGTGGTCGACGAGATCGGGGACGTGAAGAAGGGCACGCACACCGTCGGTGTCCAGCGCCAGGACACCGGCACCGCCGGGAGGATCGAGAACGCGCAGTTCGCCGTCTACCTGGTCTACGCGGGCTGCCGCGGACATGCGGCGGTGGACCGGGAGCTGTACATCCCGCGCTCGTGGACGTGCGACCCGGACCGCTGCCGGGCAGCGGGATTGGGTGAGGACATCGTCTTCGCGACCAAGCCGGAGCCGGCCGTCCGCATGATCGGCCGATTCCTTGACGCCGGGCACCGCGTGGGCTGGGCCGCGGGGGACGAGGTCTACGGCGGCAACCCGAAGCTGAGGGCGGCGCTGGAAGAGCGCGGGGTCGGTTACGTGCTCGCCGTCGCCTGCTCCCACGAAGTCACCACCGGTGCGGGGAAGCTCCGAGCGGATGCGCCGGCCGCCAAGGCGCCGAAGCGGGCCTGGCAGAAGCTGTCGGCGGGAGCCGGCGCCAAGGGGCACCGCTTCTACGACTGGGCCGTCATCGACCTGGCCGAACCCCGGCCCGGCAGCCACCAGCTACTGATCCGCCGCAACCGCACCACCGGCGAGCTCGCCTACTACCGCTGTTGGTCACCTGCCCTGGTGCCCCTGGCCACGCTGGTGCGGGTTGCCGGGTCGAGATGGCGGGTGGAGGGAGACCTTCCAGGCCGGAAAGGGCCTGGCCGGACTGGACGAGCACCAGGTCCGCCGCTTCACGTCGTGGTCGCGCCGGGTCACCCTGGCCATGCTCGCACACGCCTTCATCGCCGTTGTCCGCGCCGACGAGCACGCCCGCCATCCCGCCCCCGACGAGCTGATCCCGCTCACCTGCAACGAGATCCAGCGACTGTTCACGACGCTCGCCGTCCGGCCCGTACACGATGCGGCCCACCGGCTCCGCTGGTCCGCCTGGCGACGCCGCCACCAGGCCCGAGCCAGACCAGCCATTACCGCCGACAAGTCGCGAATCAGACATGAAGATCACGATCTACGGCTGGAGTACTAAGGCAGCCCTGTCGCCGGGTAATACGGGCGGGAAAACTATTCCCGCGTCACGGCATAACCGGGCACTGAAGGCCAGCGAACCGTCAGCAATACGGAATCCTCTTCCGCAAACCAGGAGTGGTCGACTCCGGGACCCCAGACCACGTAATCTCCCTGCTGCTCCAGCAGAACACTCCGCAGAGGGAATTCCACCCGGAAACGGCCACTGACAAGCACCAGAAGAGCGGTCCGCTTTTCACCCCTCACCCACTGCAGCCGCTCGTCGCCGCGAGGATGAACACCCCATTTGACCTCAACCGCCCCGCTGTGCCGAGGATCATCCAGTTCCTTGAAGTGGCCAAGGATCCATCCTCGGTCCAGCGGCGCGTCTTTACCTGCGTTTCCCACATAAACCCGGTCGCTCATGAGCCTGGAATATATCAGCCGCCGGGAAATCCCATTACGGCTGCTCCGGGCTCGACATTCTCACCCCGTGCAGGCACGGACGAACGCGTCGGCCAGTTCGACGGGGCGGGTGAAGAGGGCCTCGTGGCTGCCGGGGGTCTCGATCATCAGCGGGTTCTTCAGACGCTGGGGGAAGCGCTCGGCCCAGTGCCACTCGCCGGGGAGGGAAAGGTCCTCCTCGGACAGGACGTAAGCGGTCGGGATGTCCAGCGCGTAGAACGCGCTCGTGTCCGGCTTCTCCGTGAAAGTGCCGAGTGGCTGCGGCACGAGAAGGGAGTGGACGATTCGCTGTGTCTCCTCGTCGGCGTCCTGCATGAACGCCTGCTGGAACACCTCGAACGGGAAGGTCACTCCGTTGTTGCCGGAAGCGGCCGCCACGGCGCGGAACATCTCGCCGTAGTGCGGCGGGCACGCGTCGATCAGCGACTCGCCGTCGTTGGGGACGAACGCGCTCCAGAAGACCAGCCGACGCAGCCGGGAGGCCAGCCGGGGCGCCGCGCCCACCAGCACGTAGCCGCCCCAGCTGTGGCCGACCAGCGTGATGTGCGTCAGACCGGCGCGTTCGACGTACTCCACAAGGCTGTTCACACAGTCGGTCAGGGTCACGTCGCGCGGGTCGTCGCCCTCGCCGAGTCCGGCCAGCGTGGGGGTGTGCACCTCGTGCCCGGCGGCCCGCAGCTCGTTCGCGACGGGGCGCCAGGCCCATCCTCCGTGGCAGGCTCCCGTCACCAGGACGAAGGTCTCGCTCATGCCGATCTCCTTTGATCGTTGACAATCACTGACAAGCGCTGACAAGCACTCGGTCACAGCCAGCGCGGGAGCTTCGGCAGCTCGCCGCGCAGTTCTTCGGTGCCGCCCCGGCCGGTGAGCCAGGCAGCGAGGGCGTGCGGCGGCCCGGAGACCGTGGCACCGCTCGCGGAGGGCGTTCCGAGTACGACGGTGCCGTGGCCGTCCGCCGTCAACTCGGCCCCGCTCTCCGGCCCGACGCGGGCCGACATCCACCCTGCGACGTCCCGTACGAGGACCCAGGCGAGGTCCGGCGGCAGCACGTCCATGCCGACGCCCACCCGCAGGTCGACCAGGTGGATCCACACCTCACGGGCCCGTAGCCACGGCACTTCGGACGCCGGAATCTCGCGGCCCTGTCCGCTGATGACCGCGGCCGACCATGCGTCGTCCGTCAGCGCCTCGGCCGCTTCGGTGAAGCGGGCGGCCGACTCCCGTACGTCCGCGGCCTGTTCGGCCAGGGGTCGGTCCGCGCCCGCCTCGATGTCCGTCGTCCGCCGGTCGGGCGAGGGGTACATCGGGGTGGGGATGCCGGTGCGGGCCCAGTTCAACAGGTTGACGAGGGCGTCTGCGTTGCGGGCGAGGTGGGTGAGGAGGTGGCCGCGGGTCCAGCCGGGCAGGGCGGAGGGCGCGGACACCGAGGCCGCGGCCAGGGAGCCGACCGTATCCTCCAGCCTGCGCTGTCCCTCGGCCACCCAGGCGAGAACCCGCTCGGGCTCTCTCACGGCTTGTCCTCGACGACCGTGTTCACGCACTCCCCGATGCCCTCGATCACGGTCCGTACGACCTGCCCGGGCTTCAGGAACACCTTCGGATCGCGGGCCGCGCCCACCCCGCCCGGCGTCCCGGTGAGGACGAGGTCGCCCGGCTCCAGTGTCGTGAAGGTGCTGAGGTACGCGGCGATGTCCGCCGGGCTGAACAGGAGGTCGGAGGTGCGCGAGCGCTGCATGACCTCGCCCTCCACCTCCAGGCGGATCTCCAGGTCGGCCGCGTCGTCGATCTCGTCGCCGGTCACCAGCCAGGGCCCGGCCGGGGTGCTGGCCTCCCAGGCCTTGCCCTGCAGCCACTGCGGGGTACGCCACTGCCAGTCCCGCATGGAGATGTCGTTGACGACGGTGTAGCCGGCGATCGCGGCGGCCGCCTCCTCCCGGCCGGCCCGGCGGCGCAGTCGCGAGCCGATGACGAAGCCGAGTTCGGCCTCCCAGTCCAGCTGTTCGGTCTCGCCCGGGTGGACGATGTCGTCGCGGGCGCCGAGCAGGACGTTGGCGAACTTGCCGAAGAGGGCCGGGTACGACGGCATCTCGCGGCCCATCTCGGCGATATGAGTGCGGTAGTTGTGCCCCACGCAGAAGATCTTGGCCGGGGTGGTGACGACCGGGGCGAGGTCGAGGGCGGCCACCTCGTGCGCCGGGCCGTCGGCGGCGGCAGCGGCCGTACGCCAGTCGGGGCGGCGGAGCAGGGCGGCGACGTCGGGGGCGCCGGTCTCCACGGCGGTGTCGCCGTCGAGACGGACGGCCGCGGTGCCGTCGGCGGTGCGGATGGTGGCAAGCTTCATGAGGCGCTGCTCCGGGAGGTTTCGGTACGGGCGAGGTCGAGCGCCTCGTAGACGGGCGCGTCGTTGAAGGTGAACAGGTCGAGCGGGGTCTCGGCGGCGATGGTCAGGGCGCACCAGGAGGGGACGGCGATCAGGTCGCCGTCGGACACCTCGATCTCGCGGTCGTCGAGGGTGATGGTGGCGCTGCCGCGGAAGACCTGCCAGACGGAGGAGCCGACGGTGCGGCGGGTGGCGGTGACGGCACCGGGGCGCAGGCGGTGCATCTCGGTGCGCAGGCTGGCGAGGGCGTCGCGGCCGGTCGCGGGGTTGGTGAAGCGGATTCCGGCGTGGCCGGGCTCGATGACACCCGGGTGCCCTTCGTCCTCCAGCTCCAGCTGTGCGGTGAGGGCGTCGTCGGTGTCGGCCCAGCGGTAGGCCATCAGGGGGGAGTTGGGGGTGGCCGGGGCGGCGATCGGGCGCAGGCCCGGGTGGCCCCACAGCCGTTCGTTGCGCGAGCGGGAGGGGGTGGACCGGTCCGACACCCCGTCCTCGCCGAACTCGAAGAACCCGGCGTCGAGTCGGTGCACGAGCGGGATGTCGAGGCCGTCCAGCCAGACCATGGGGGCGTCGCCGACGTGGTGGTGGCCGTGCCAGTGCATGGACGGGGTGAGCAACAGATCGCCGGGGCGCATCTCGACGGCGTCGCCGTTGACGACCGTCCACACGCCCTCGCCCTCCAGGATGAACCGGAAGGCGCCCTGCGAGTGCCGGTGCGCGGGGGCGACCTCGCGCGGACCGAGGTACTGAACTGCCGCCCACAGATTGGGAGTCGCGTACGGCCGTCCGGGCAGGCCGGGGTTGGCGAGCGCGATGGCGCGGCGCTCGCCGCCGCGTCCGACCGGCACCAGGTCGCCGGAGCGGCGGGCCAGCGGCAGCAGGGTGTCCCACTGCCAGACGTGCGGGACGGCCTCGGGGCGCGGGGTGAGCGGCATGAGGTCGCCGATCTCGGTCCACAGGGGGATGAGTCCGGACGCCGCGAAGTCGTCGTAGAGCTTGCGGAGTTCGGGGTCCGTCTCCGTCGGGGCTATGACCGGGTCAGTGGCCATCGGGGGCTCCTTCGGCGTCGAGCCGGCGCGCGATGTCGGCGCGCAGGGCTTTCTTGTCGATCTTTCCGACCTTGGTGGCGACGAGTTCGGGGACGGTCACCAGCCGGTCCGGGAACTTGAAGCGGGCGACGCCCGCGACCTCCATCACGTGGTGGACGTCGTCCAGGGTCACCGTGTGGCCCGGTTCCGGTACGACGTAGAGGCAGACGCGTTCGCCGAGCCCGGGGTCGGGCATGGCGACGGCGGCGGCGCGGGCGACACCCGGCGTCTGGTAGGCGAAGTTCTCGATCTCCTCGGCGGAGATGTTCTCCCCGCCCCGGATGATCATGTCCTTGTCGCGGCCCTCGACGACCAGGTTGCCGTCGGGCCGCAGCCGCACGATGTCGCCGGTGCGGTACCAGCCGTCCTCGGTGAAGGCGCGCGCGTTCTGTTCCTCGGCCCGGTAGTAGCCGCGCGGGGTGTACGGGCCGCGGGTGAGCAGGACGCCCGGGGTGCCGTCGGGGACCGGGTTGCCCAGCTCGTCGACGACGAGGAGCTCGTCGTCGTCGCACATGGGCCGCCCCTGCGTCGTACAGACGACGTCTTCCGGGTCGTCGAGGCGGGTGTAGTTGAGCAGGCCTTCCGCCATGCCGAACACCTGCTGGAGGGTGCAGCCCAGCTCGGGGCGGACGCGGCGGGCGACGTGGTCGGCCAGCCGGGAGCCGCCGACCTGCAGCACCCGCAGCGAACCCAGGTCGGCCTCCGGGTGGTCGGCGCGGTGGTCCAGCCAGCGCTGGGCGATGGCCGGGACGACGGCGGTCGCGGTGACGCCCTCGCTCTCGATCAGCGCGAAGGCCTTCTCGGGGTGGGGCGAACCCAGCACCACCCGGCCGCCGTTGAGCAGCGCGCCGAGCAACCCGGGGCAGGCGAGCGGGAAGTTGTGTCCGAGGGGCAGGGCAGCGAAGTAGACGGTGTCGGCTCCGAATCCGCAGACCTCGGCGCTGCGGCGGGCGTTGTAGACGTAGTCGTCATGCGTACGGGCGATGAGCTTGGGCAGTCCGGTGGTGCCGCCCGAGAGCAGGAAGACGGCGATCGAGCGGCTGTCGGGTCGGTACGCGTCCACGGCGGCACGGTCTGCGGGAGTGCTGGGTGATGCACACAACTCCCCCAGATCCACGGCCTCGTCGGCGACCTTGTCGCCGAGCACCAGCACATGCCGGAGAGTCGGCGCCTGCTCGGCGATCTCGAACGCCATCGCCTGATGGTCGTGCCCCTTGAGCAGGTCGGGGACCGCGACGGCGACCGCCTCGCTGTGCTCGACCAGATGGCCGACCTCGTGTCTGCGGTGTCCGGGCAGCGCCATCACCGGGATGACCCCGAGCCGGAGGCAGGCATAGGTGAGGATCACGAACTCGGCGGTGTTGGGCAGTTGCACCACGATCCGGTCGTCCGGGCGGAGCCCGAGGGCGGCCAACCTGAGCGCCAACGCATCTGCGCGTTCCGCAAGCTGACGGTACGTCAGTCTCCGTTCGCCGTCCACGAGTGCGACCGCGTCGGAAGTGGCGGCGTGCAGAAGGTCGCCGATCGTACGGCCCTCCCAATACCCTCTGTCCGCGTACCGTCTGGCGTACTCCGCGGGCCAGGGCACAGCGCCTTCGCTGCTCGGCCTGGGCATGGTCGGTCTCCTTAGCGGTCCTGTGCGGGTGGAGCGGTGGGGACGATCACGGCGTCCAGTGCGATCAGTCCGTCGGCGGTGAGCCGCAGGGGGTTGATCTCGATCTCGGCGGTGTCCGGGCTCGCGGCGAGCGCGGCGGCCAGGGCCGCCACGACACGGCCGAACTCGGCCCGGTCCAGCGCCGGTCCGCCGCGCCAGCCGTCGAGCAGGGCGCGGGCGGCGAGTTCGTCGGGCATCGCGGCCGCCTCGGCGGTGGAGACCGGGGCGAGCCGGATCGCCACATCGGCGAGCGCCTCGGCGGCCGTACCGCCCAGGCCGGCGAGGACGACCGGTCCGAACACCGGATCGCGCCGTACGCCGAGCACGAGGTCGACGCCGTCGGGGGCCATCGCCTCCACCAGGCAGCGACGGCCGGGACCGATGGCGTCCAGCGCCGCGTCGAGCTGCTCGGGGGTGCGCACCCCGAGGTGGACTCCGCCGATCTCCGTCTTGTGCAGGATCGTCGCGTCGAGCACCTTGACCGCGACGGGCCCGCCCAGCAGGCGCAGGGCGTAGTGGGCGTCACCACGGCCGTCGCAGGCGACGCGGACGGGGGTGCGGATGCCGAGCCCGGTGAGGAAGGACTTGGCGGCGTCCTCGTCGAGCGGCCCGGGAGGCACGGACAAGGCGGTTTCCGGCGAGGACCCCGCCGCGGCCCGCTCCCCCACGGCGCGCTGTCGCGCGTCCGTCACCAGGGCCCGTACGGCGTTCGCGGCGGAGGCCGGTCCGGAGAGCGCCGGAACGCCGGTCTTGTGCAGGCGCGCCCGCTGCTCCGTGACGTCCTCGGGCAGTCCGCCGACGACCACCACGGCCGGGGAGTCCGGGCCGAGGCCGGCGTCCTGGGCTGCCGTGACCAGGTCGACGCTGTCGGGTTCGGCGAGGGCGTAGACGGACAGGAGGTCGATCGCGGGGTCGGCGGCGGTGGCGGCGAGGACACGCGCGAAGGTCTCCGAGGGGCGGCCGGTGTCGACGGGATTGCGCTGGTACGTCAGCGGGGGCAGCAACTCGCCCAGCGTCCGCTGCGTGGCCTCGGTCAGCTCAGGGGTCCGGATGCCGTCCGTGCCCGCCCGGTCGGCGAGCAGCAGCCCGGGGCCGGCCTGGGCGGTCACGATCCCGAGCCCGGGGTCGGGGTGCGGGCGCAGCCGGATGCGGGACAGCACGGTGAGCGCGTCCACCAGCTCCCGTTCGTCGTCCACGACCACCGCCCCGGCCTGCCGCAGCGCGGCCCGCGTGGTGCGCCAGGAGGTGGCGAGTGCGCCGGTGTGCGAGCGGGCGAAGTCTCCGATGTCCGTACGGCCGACGACCAGCGCGACGACCGGTTTGGCGGCGGCGAGGCGGCGCACGGCCGCCACCAGCCGTGGCCCGTCCGGCACGGTCTCCAGGTGCAGGGCGACAGCGGTCGTACGACCGTCCGTGGCCAGGTGTTCCAGGACGTCCGCGGCGGTGACGTCGAGGCCCGCCCCGATGCCGACGCCGAGGCTGATGCCGTTGCCTGCGGCGGCCAGGTCGAAGGAGAGGGCGTGGTTGACGCCCCCGCTGGCCGCGACCACGGCGATGTCCCCGGCCGGCAGCCGGCCGGCCGCGGGCACGAAGCTGGCGGTCAGGCCCAGGTGGGGAGCGAAGAAGCCGGAGGTGTTGGGGCCGAGCAGCCGGACACCGGTCTCCCGGGCGACACGCAGCAGTTCTTCGGCGTACGCCGCGCCCTCCGGACCGGCCTCGCCGAACCCGCCGGCGCAGACCAGCGCGGCACGACAGCCGGCGGCGGCCGCCTCGGCCAGCGCGTCCGCACAGCCTGCGGCGGGCACGCACAGCACGGCCAGGTCGAGGGAGCCGTCGGCGTGGGCGGCCGCCTCGGCGACGGACGCGTACACACCCTCGGCGGGCTCCGGTCGGCGTGCGTTGACCAGCGCCCGGGTACCGGGAAAGGCCGCGAGCGAGCGGGCCATGGCGGCACCCAGCTTGCCGCTCTGCCGGGAGGCACCGATCACTACGACGCCCTTGGGCGCGAGCAGCGGGGTCAGGTCCGAGGCCGACGGTGCCGGCGCGGTGCCTGATGCGTCAGATCCGGATGAGCCGGCAGCGGCCGACTGCACGGCCGCCATGCCCCGCGCGCCGGGCCGGGATGGCTCGGCAGGGGCCGGGTTCGAGGCCGACTGCACGATCGCCGCGCCCCGCG